>OZ223235.1:0-19207 GCA_965140445.1 Candidatus Ozemibacteraceae bacterium
CTAATGAAGATTCTTAAAGTTAAAAGATGGGCTTCGGAGAAAGAACCTCACAAAGTCCTTAAACTTTATGAACCCTATAGAATGTATGATTGGATATGCAAAACATTTGATAAAGAAAAGCAAAATCCAAGTCACAAAGTTGGACTTATGAAAAGAGGTAGAGCAAAGGGTTTAATTTATGATTGCACAAAAGTTGCATGCCCAACAGAGCCAATTTTCAAAGAACCAACCGATCAGTTAAAATAAACGAAAAAACTCCGCTTATATGGCGGAGTTTTTTTTGCTCGATTTTCCAGATATCAAGTTATCTATAAAAACAATGACGAAGCTGTTTCTGATTGTAACAATTGTAACAAAAGAGAATATATGAAATGCTTACAACATTTCCTACGAAATCATAACCTTTTTGATTAGTTGGCTGAGTGTGGCGACACCATATGGCTTATTAATAAATCCAGACAAGCCGCTTTTCTTCATTTGGTGAAGATCCTCTTCCTTTGAAAATCCTGAAGCCAAAATAACTTTTACATCTGGGTTTATTTCCTTTAGCCTTGAATAGCACTCTCTACCATTCATTACAGGCATTATCATATCTAGAAGAACTAAATCTATTTTTTCAAATTCCTGCTCGTAGATTTCCAATCCTTCCTGGCCATTTACCGCGGTGACCGTTTCGTATCCCAGACTTTCAAGAATAGCTGTAGCGGTTACTCTGATAACCTGTTCATCATCAATTATCAAAATACGCCCACTGCCGTGAGCAAGAATCTGAGTTCTAGCCTTAGGAATACCAGCAACATCAGTCAATGGAAGTAAAATATGGAATATTGCTCCCACATCAGGCTCGCTGTATACGGAGATAGCACCTTTGTGTTGTTGTATTATTCCAAAGGATGCTGCCAACCCAAGCCCAGTGCCTTTTCCCTGCTCCTTGGTTGTAAAAAATGGTTCAAAAACTTTCTGAAGGTTTTCGGGATTAATTCCCACACCAGTGTCTGATACTTCTAATTTTATGTAATTGCCTGGTTCTAAGCTATAAGCTTTGCATTCAATCTCATCAATATACACAACCTTGCTGGTAACCTTAAAAAGGCCTCCATCAGGCATTGCATGACTAGAATTTACTCCAAGATTTATAATAACATTCTGCAGCTGAGCTATATCACCTACGACCATGCTGCTATGAGCGTCTAATTTTTGCTCAATCTCTATTTTTTTATCAATACTGCATTCCAACAACGCGATAGCTTCTTTTATGGCGACGTGGACGTCAACGGGGGTGGAGGCTATATTGTTTTGCCTTCCAAAGGCAAGAAGCTTACGAATTAAATCTGCGGCTCTTTCTGACGACTCCTGAATAATTCCGAGATACTTTCTTGATTTCTCATCTTCTTTCAGTGAAAAACTCATTAATTCAGCGGCTCCAATGATTCCTGCTAACACATTATTAAAGTCATGGGCTATCCCGCCTGCTAATTGGCCCACAGCATCCATTTTCTGGGCCTGGTTAAGCTGTTGAGCAAGTTTTCTCTGCTCGGTAATTTCAAGAAATGCAATCCCACAATGATCTGGCTTGTAACAAAAAATAATCCCATCATACCAGCGATCGGTTTTTGGATCATGGTTTTGAAATCTACAAGCTTTCCTGGTTCTGGCAACTTCGCCCAAATTCCTTACTAGATCAGGATTACTTTCAAACAAGTCAGGAAAAACTTCGCTGGCATTTTGTCCTCTCGGATCAACTCCAATAAACTCAATGAAATTCTTATTAGAGTCAATAACAAAGAAATCTACAGCCTCACCACTGGAATCAAAAATTACTTTCTGAAAAGAAACTGCAATCAAGCTATTTTCAAATAAAGCATAAAACTTCCACTCGGCTTCTTTGAGAAGTTGCTGATTAAGAAAGTCTTCAGTTATATTTCTGAAAACCAATACAACGCCTTTTATTTCGCCGGACTCATTTTTTATTGGCGAACTATTTTCTGAGACATAGTATTCAGAACCATCTTCAGATTTCAAAACAATAGTTTCTTTAATTTCTTTTTCTGACTCTAACCCCTGCTCTTGATTGTTAATAACCCTCTCTACCGGACTTGTACACCTCTTAAGAGTTTCTATGTCCAGAACATTATAAACCTCATCCAAATCTCTTCCCAGAGCTTCATTTTGCACCCATCCGGTAAGTTTTTCAGCCATAGGGTTCATCCCAAGTATTTTTCCTGAAATATCAGTGGAAATTACAGCATCTGCAATTGAATTAAGAGTAATACGATGCTTTTCCTCTTCTCGCTGGATAGCGTTAAACAATTCTGCTTTTTCATTTTGTGAAGATTTAATAGAGTTGAGCATAGAGTTAATACATCTACCCAGATTTTGAGTTTCTTCAGCTCCACTAATTGGAATCTGAACGGAATAGATTCCCTCTGCTTCAATCTTCATTGCAGCTTCAGAAAGTCTATTTAATGGCCTACTAAGGCTTTTCGCGAGCATAGATGTAAATAAAAGAACGAAAAGAATAATAAGAGCCATCAAGCCAATAATTTTCCAGCGCAACGTCCAGATAGGAGCATATATTTCATCCATAGCTACGGATGCAACAATATACCAATCCAGGGGAGCAAAGTAGGCAACAAAAGCTCTTTTATTACCGTTAAATATTGATCTGCTATTGTCCGGTCTTTTCCACTCATACTCCACCGATTTTTCTGAGGATTCTGTGGTCTTAGCCTGCTCCATTAGTCTTTCCATAAGCCTAATTCCAGCAGGTTCATAAACATCTTTTCGAAACTTTCCTGGAAAATCTGGATGAACAATAAACTTTTGCTTACCGTTAAAAACGTAAAGATAACTATTCTTAGAAACCTTGATTTTTCCAAAAGCTTTTTGGAGCTCTCTAATAATAGCCTCAATTCTTAACTTACTATCTCTTTCAATGTCATCAATGTATATACCGGTTCCAATAATCCAATTCCACGGTTTAAAAAGGCTTACAAATGAAAGCTTGGGCTGACTTTTCAAAACCCCGGTAGCTGTTGGCTTCGGCCAGGTGTAGTTTACATAGCCGCTGCCTTTAGCCAAACACACGTCTACAAATTCTTGAAAAGGGTTTGCAACCTTTCCAAAGGTATCATCAAACAAAGGGACATGGCTATCCATTATCTCCCCTTCCAATTCTGGCATAATCGGGTGGAGAACAACCTTGGGACTGGGGCTCTCAGTGTTATTTATCCATAGATAGCCATTTCCATCAGCATACCTAAGCTTTCTAAAAAATTCTATGCATTGCTTTTTGGCCGCCTCTTCACTTTTTTTCCCCGCCAGACACATCTGATACTGGTCATTTAACTCACAAAGTGCCAGTTCACTAATATTTTTCAGCTTTTGCTTTCTCTCATTTAGCAATGATTCACGGTGAAATAAATAGCTCTCATATTGATTTTCAATATGCACAACCGCCATTTTCAAAAGATTTTTAGCATGCAACATTTCAGAATGCAAAAAATGTTCTTCCATTTGCATCTGCTGAAAAATTGAAACAAGCAGGGCGGTAATGATAACAAGGGTAGAAGTTAAAGCAAATAAGCGCCCTCTAAAAGAAGTTAGTGGTAACAGCTTTTTGTTTGTACCCAATTTAACCAACCTTTTTTCTAGATTTGGTCGACTCCCTGAATGTTTCTTATATCTATAAGTATATCAAAAAGAAAAGCGCTTTCGGCGGCTTAATTTTTTCAGAGTCACAATTGGTTGAAAATACATCAAATTATGCGTCACACATTGCGCACTATTTTCGAAAAATGTCGCAAAAAACACCGTATTCTGTCCATTTAAGTTAATTACATATGGCACGCCAATTGCAAATGTTTTCCTCACAGGTATTTAAAACCTGATTTTCAGGAGGAATGAGCCATGAATGAAACAACAGGACCAGGAATAGCAACTGCAGTAGATGGAATTACAATAAAAGCTAACAGCATTGATGAAAAACCTTTAGAACAAGAAGAAACTGCCACCAACAATTCACACACAGCGCCATCTCAGCCACAAAACAATGCTCAACCACAATATTCGGACTCCTCAAAGGATCTTCCTCCAAAACTTCCCAAGTCACAAAAACCTCCTGAATTTAGCTTTTCTGACTGGTTCAAAAACAACAATCCTCTTTATCTATTGAGCGTTTTGTTTATGCTACTTGGACTCCACCTTGTAAGTTCTGATGCACAGGCAAGTAACCTCAGTGTTAATGGTCTTCTTGCTTTTTTTGCAATACAAAACATTTATGAAATTTTAATGGTTGGGATGGCTCTGTATCTTCTAAAATCCAAGATTCAACCTGGACACGGAAAGCTTCTGCTCCTATTTGTTCTTTTATTTCTTGGAGATGTAACATTTTACCAGGTTAGAATTTCTGGACTGTCTGTTGCTTTAGGCAACCTGGCAACATTGGTTTATATGGTTCTGGCATGCATAAAACTAGCAGCAGTTATAAAGGCTCTAAATCTTAAAATTTATCACTGGAGAATCTTTTACGTTCTTTCTTCATTTTCATTAATCTGGATTGGGCCTAAAATTACCTATAACCTCATGGATTCTATTGGCAAATCAGTAAGCTCATACTTTAACGCAACAACAATAATCTACTTAATATGGCTCACTGCTGGTCTAATACACCTTCCAATAATAATTAAGCATTGGTTTTCAAATCAGTTAAATGAACCTGAAGAAAACTCTTTTATCGGCAATGAAACAACTTTCTGGCGCTACCTGATGGTATTTCCATTCATAATCATGCCAGTTCAGCTGCTATTAAATGTTATGGCCGATTCTTCTTTATCGATATCCTCTTCTACCCCATCTGTAACTTTAATTGTCCCATGGTTTATTATGGCTGGATTCTTTGCTCAAACAATGTGGAAAAGAAGTATTAGCAAAATCATTAAAATTAACCTTTTTGATTCAATCCTACTTGGCTTTGCAACGTTAGTTACCATGGTTACACTTGATGCTGAGCTGACCCCAGTAATTATCAATTTTACAATTGCAATTTCAGCTTTATTAATCACTGTTATTACCAGAAAAAATACTCAAAATGCTGCCATATTAGGATTTGTAGGTCTTTATTTCAGCGGAACCCAGTTCTATAGCGCAGCAAAAAGCGCTGTAAACTACAGCAAAGGGCTTTCAAAAACTGCATGGGCAGGCATTCTAATGGCAGGCTCATTTGTAACACTTGGCCTTGGATTTCTTCTTAGTATTGGAAAAAAAACTGATAACGTAGAATAAATCTAGCTTTACGCAAAAATGGGGCTGCCAGTTAAGCAGCCCCATTTTCCTTTTATATCTTCATACCTGACAACAATACTAAGCGTTTATTTCATTCTGAATATCGCAACAGTAAGCGGTTCAAGGATAAGTTTAGAGTTCTCAAATACAACCCCCTTAGGGTTTTGAATTTGATTTAATCCAGCCACAGCCTGATCGGCAATAAGTTCAGCCCTGGATAAATTCTCTTTTATACTGAGTTCTCGAACCTTATTGTCTGCATTCACAAAAACCAGGAAAGCTTCACTTTTGGTTGAACGGCACTTATATGCTATGAGCAAATCCTCCTGACCTATCTCTGGAGCAGGAATTAGCGTAACATTTTTATCAACAAGGTCCTGAGAACCAAGTCTAAATGCATCACTGGATCTTCTAATTGCTATCAAGCCACGAGTGTAATTTCTGGTTGCGATATTATTGGGAAATTTTTTAACGTTTGTGGCTTTGCTCCAGTCAAACATATTGATTGCATCTGATGAGTCGTAGGAATCATGTATAAAATACGGGTGTTTAAAAGGACTTCCACTTTCATCAGTCATTTCATGGAATTTGTCTTCTGGTTTTCCGTCAGCAAGCCATTGTTTTGTCCGTCCAAATTCTTGTCCTGCATGCAAGAACGCTGTTCCCTGAGACGTTAAGATTAATGCGTTACCGATTCTGATCCGACGATGAATTTCAAGATCATTTTGCGCCAGTTCAGGGTCCTTTTTAATGGACTGGGCAATCACATCATAAAGCGGCAAATTGTCGTGAGCAGCAATGTATTGAACCATGTCTCCCGGGGCATTAGCAGGTGTGTTATCTGGCTGGCCCTTAATATTTTTAAAAAGCTTTTGAATATTACGTCTACCGCCAGTTAAAAACCTTGGTTCCCCTTCACATCCAAAGCCAGATTTCAGCTCATTTCTAATTTCATCCGAGAAAACACCAACATCATTTGTTTTAGCCATCCAATCCTGATCTGCTCCCTTTCCTGCAAGCTTAGGATCTTCAATGTGGCCTTTGAAAGTTCGCCAACCTTCACCGATAAAAACACAATTGGGATTGATAGCTTTTGCAGCATTAAAAGCATTTTGAACCGCTTCATAGGTTGCATCACCCATCATGTCCCAGCGCATTCCATCAATCTTGTATTCATTAAACCAGTATTTAACCGAATCTATCATTAGCTTTTGTGCCATTTTTCGATTGGTTGCCAGGTTGTTTCCAAAATCTCCAAGGAAACCACCTTCAGGATTCTGGAAAAAATAATAATCAGGAACAATATCATTCAAAAAACTGGACTTCGCCATGTGGGTATAGACCACATCCAGAATCACTCCCATTCCAGCTTTATGGATTTCATTTATAAGAAATTTCAACTCAGCAATTCGCTCCTGAGCTACCTCTGGTTTCAAAGAATAGGCACCATCTGGTGAAAAATAACACTGCGGGTCATATCCCCAGTTAAATTGGTTGTTTTTGGCGCAGTAATCGAGTTCGCGCTGATTCATTTTTGTTTCATCACCGAAATACCAGGCCATAACTGGCAACAACTGAATGTGTGTTACTCCCATCGACTTGATGTAATCGAGCTTGCTGGCAAACGCTCTGAAACTACCCCATCGGCAACTCAAAGAAGACTCTATTAATGGATCAGAGGTAAAATCTCTAACGTGAACTTCATAAATTACCGCATCTTCTCGTTTAGAAAAGTTTTTAATAACTGCCTTAACAGGCGCTTTTCCTGACTTTTCTGGAATAACGAACGCAGCTTTGCCAACAAAATCTTTGCTAGAGCCTGCGTTGCTGCCATCAGGACTTATGGTAACGGGAGCCATGGATTTTGCATATGGATCTAGAACCAGTTTAGGCATTTCACCGTGGTTGGTAATTTCATACTGGTAGTAGTAACCAGAAAGATCTGCAACTGGCGTTTTATCAGCATCCAAATTGATAGTCCAAATGCCACGATCAGCTTTTTCCAAGTCAACTTTCGCAATTTGTCTTTTCTGATCGGCTTTATCATAGATCACAGCGCTGACTTTAGAGGCTTTTGGTGCCCAGAGCTTTAAGCAAAAGGAACCATTTTGCCAGGTGCAGCCCAGGTCATCTCCTTCATAAGCATATAGCTCATCGATCAATCTCCAGCTCTTAGTTGCAAGAATACTTTTGTCTGAAAAAGAAACCACGATAGGAGTCTTTTCCGGCAAAATTTTGGTTTTAAGAAAGAAAACGCTGTCTTTTCCAGGGGACAAACTAATAACTTTGAGCTCTTTTTTGTTTGCATCAAGCAAACTAATTCTGGCTAATAAATCTTCATTTGTCATAGCAGGTCTGGCATTAAAATTTAATTTTATGGTTTCCAGATCCAAAATTGAAGCCTTTACAATCTCATAATCCATATCAAAATCAGGAGACGAATAAACTTTGTCATCATTTTCTTTCACATAAAAACGATTCATATCTTCTTTAATTTCAACTTCCTTGTTTCCAGAATCTTTTTGTCCACTTTTACGATTAACAACTAAAAATCCGAACCTCCGGGCTCCTGGTTTAACTTTTAAATCAATAACCCCCCAACTATCCTTGGGATTTTTTGAAATTTGGATCGCCCCTTTAGGCCAGTTGCTGGAAGGCTCTTCCACATCACCCCAAGCCCAGATTCCAAGATCATTAAAATTTTGATCCGCTCTAAAATAATTAATCCTTACATGGTTTTTCTGTATTTCCTTATCCGGCTCTATTGCCATAGAAGGAACAGAACAAAATAAAACTTGTAGTGATAAGAAAATCAGAAAAAAACTAATTGATCGTTTCAGGCAAAATCTGTCCACTAATAGCCCCCAGCATTTTTTCTTTATGATACAGGAAAAAATGATTATCGAATAATTTTTACTTTGCTTTTTATGTAACTAACCAACAATTCGCTCTTTCATTTTTAAATTAGGCACAAAGGCATTGTGTTAAAATTAAGTTTATTGAGGTTCTAACACTAATAAATTTTTCGTTTTACTAAACAGTAAAAAATGAGAGGCTATTATGACAAACAAGAAACTTTTTCCCCCAGTTTTGGGTCTATTCTGCATGGCTTTTGGAGGCTTGCTGCTCCACTATCGGATTCATCCACCATCCAAGGATACATTTAATTATATTGCCGTCGGTTTTCCAATTTTTAACACTTTCGTTCTGCCATTTATGTTTTTCAAGGAAAAGACCTGGCGTTGGGCTTATCTCATAAATGCAATCAGTGTAGTAATAGGCGTTTTAGCCATGACCATGCATTCGATAAAGACATGGGATAAACCTTTAACAATTACAAACATCTTATTGCTTTCAACAATGGCTGACAGCCTGATATTGCTTGCGAAACTTCCTCTGGCGCACCAGATAAAACTCATTTGGACTGGTTCAGAAAATGAATAAAAGCATTTCCGGGGAGAACAAAGCAATCTTCAAACTTATTCTTCTGAGCATTTATGCTGTTCTGGCTGTAATAAGCTATAAATTAGGGTTTAGGCCATTCACCGAAAAAATAGAGGCAGGGCAATCTTTATTTTTGCTCCAACTGGGTAGAACCATGGGCATATTTGCCATTTCTCTATTATTGACCGCACCAATATTAGCGCTAAAAAGTAAAATTCTGGACAGAGCTTTTTCTCTGGATCAAATGTATTGGTATCATAAGGCAACTGCGCTTCTATGCATAACTATGGCAACAGCACATCCCCTTTTAATTGATATTTCAAAGCTTATACCTGAACCTGGGCCCGGTGAAGCTGAATGGCCAGAACTTCTAGGGACTATTGGTTTAATAGCACTTTGGTCATTAGTCTGTACTTCAATTTTTAGAAAGTTCCTTATGCTTGGTTATGAAGGATGGAGAAAAACCCATCTTGTTTCAGCGGGATTAAGATATGCAGCAGTAATCCACGTTTTTTCAATTCAACCAGAAGCGAGAAACGGCGGCTTTTTTTACTTTCTGGCTTCTATTGCTGCCTTATCAATAGGATTTGCTCTTTGGGACAAATTAATAGCTCCTTTTGCTTTAAAAAATGAGCGTGGATATATGCTTAAATCGACAAAAGAGGTTGCTCCTGACATTTTTGAGCTAATTCTTAAGCCTCAACCTGAAAAGCCAATTTTCGAATATTCTCCGGGGCAATTTGCGTATCTTAAAATTAAATCAGATACATTTTTATATGAATCACACCCATTTACTATAGCTTCTTCTTCTACAGATAAAGAAAAACTGGCTTTCTACGTGAAAGGGATAGGCGACTGGACAAAGAAACTTAGCAACCTTCCAACAGAAACAGAAGCGGAAATAATTGGTCCGTTCGGAAAGTTTTCCCCCTTCTTATTTAACGGGAAAACTGAAAAGCTGATATTTATCGCCGGAGGAATTGGTATAACACCGTTCATTGGTTTAATTAGATCGCTTTCAAATATGGAAAACAAGATACCAGTTCTCCTGCTCTGGTCTAGCAAAACATCTAAAGATTTTTTGCAAATAGATGAATTTGAAACGCTTCAGAAAACTTATCCAGAATTTCAGTATAAGCTTTTTGTATCTGATGAAAAACCGCATGGGGTCTTTATTGGTTCCAGAATCAACAAAGACATTCTTTCAGATCATTTAAAGAAATTTGTGCCAGGAACTCAAGCAATGGTTTGTGGGCCACCAATGATGATGAAAGCAGTCAAAACAGACTTGATTTCAATAGGTTTTCCTAAGGAAAATATCCATTATGAAGACTTTTCATATCTTGATTAGCAAATAAAAAAACAGTTAACTTTAATAAAGAAAAACCACAGACAAAAGCCGACTGTGGTTTTCTTTTTTTTGAAGTCAACGCCTCTTTGAATTGAAGATTTTTTCTGATGCTTGTGCGTGATATACTTTTAACGTGTTTTTAATGATTAGAAAATCAGAAAACCTTTTTGAAGGATTTACCAGTGAAAGAAACCGAATCAAGAATCTTGAATCAACCCAAAAAGCCGAAAGCCAGTCAAGAAAAACTGAAAATGCTCGGCGGGTTAATATCGGGAATTACTCATGAAATCAACACCCCAATGCATTACCTCGAGAACAACCTAACCTTTCTAAAATTTGCTTTTAAGGATCTTTTGGACCTGGATCTCAAGTATCAACAAATTCTTACAAAAGTTAAAAATGGCGAAAAAATTACAGAAAAAGATTGGCAAAACCTTTCAGAAGCAGAAAAGGAAGCCGACCCGGAGTATCTTAGAAAAGAAGGGGAGCAGGCATTAGAGCAATCATTAGAAGGTGTTGCAATGGTTTCAAGGTTAGTTCTTGCCTTAAAAGATTTTTCCCATCCATCCTTGCACAATTTCTCGCTAACGGACATAAACAAATGTCTGGATACGGTTTGTACTATTTCGAGGCATGAATGGAACCGCGTAGCCGAGTTGGAGCTGAATTTTTCGAGAGATCTTCCCTACCTGTTTGCGTCAAGAGATGAGCTCCATCAGGTATTTTTGAACATTGTAGTCAACGCAGCTCATGCCATTGGGGAAAAAATTTCCAATGGCGACTATGATCGAGGTAAGATTCTGATCAGCACCAAAACAAGTGGCGATAAAATTGAAATTAAAATTAGTAATGATGGGCCTGAAATCCCCGCCGAAAACCAGAAATTAATTTTTCAGCCGGACTATACGACCAAAGAAGCGGGTAAAGGAACTGGCTTAGGCTTGAGTCTTGTTAAACAAATTGTTGAAGATGCTCATCACGGAGAGATCAAATTAACCTCCGATAACAAATCAGGAACAACCTTCACTATAATTCTGCCTCACAGGCCCAATGAAACAGAGCTGTAAAACAGGAGACCATTTTTGAAATCATACAGACTTTTATTCGCAGACCCGGACAAAAATGTGCACGATGGACACAGAAGAATGATCAAGGTCTTGAAACCTGATTGGATAGTACGATTTGCTTCCACTGCTCGCGAAGCCATGTCTGACATTGCATTGCTTAGACCAAATGTTATTATTTCAGAACTGAATTTAACTCTTGAAGATGGTTCAGATTTGCTAAAAGCTGTCCAGGAAGTCTATCCAGAGATAATTAGAATTGTTCTTTCCAGTGAGCCTGACGGGCAATCAGAAATGGTTCTTAGAGCCACACAATCTGCTCACCGATTTTTAGCCAAGCCATACAAAAGCGAATTATTGGTCGAACAAATTGAAAAAGCAAGAAACCTCCGTAAATTTCTCAGCAGCCCGGAACTCCTGGAAATAGTTGGAGGAATTCCGTATCTTCCCAGCCTCCCCAATCTATACCACGAGCTGATTAGAGCGATAGAGTCTCCTTTGATATCCTTGAGCGAAATTGGAGATATCATCTCACGCGATTTATCAATGACAAGTAGAATTTTACATCTTGTAAACTCAGCTTTTTTTGGGCTTCCAAGAAAAATTTCAAATCCGCAAACCGCGGTAGTTATGCTTGGCATAAATGTAATAAAATCATTGGTATTTTATGTAAAAATCTTTTTTGCAGCGCCAGACGTAGTATTGCCAGGCCTTTCGTTGGATAGTCTTTGGGAACATAGCTCAAAAACAGCAAGATTAAGCAAAGAGATTTCGGCTAATCTGGGCGCAAATGCCCAGGTTCAAGAAGATGCATTTCTTGCCGGAATGCTACACGATATTGGCAAATTACTACTTCTCGAACATCCGCGCTATTTTAAAAAAGTCTATATTGAACTCGAGAAAGATGAAAAGCTAGAGCTATCCACAGTTGAATATGAGTTATTTGGAACTTCCCATGCAGAAATTGGAGCATATCTCCTCGGATTATGGGGATTACCTGACCCAGTTGTTGAAGCTGTTGCATGCCACCATCGGCCATCTCAATTGAACTTTGAAAATTCTACTGTTTTGATCTCCACCCACATTGCAAATGCACTTTTGCGCCAAACTAACAACCAAACAATAAGTTTAGACAAAGAAGTATTGAAAATTCCTAAAGTTGCCAAGCTGCTTGAAGAATGGGAAAAGAAAGCAGAAACCATTCACCAGGAAGTAATCGAATGAAGCCAAAAATCCTACTGGTAGATGATGAGCGCAATATCATTTTTTCCTATAGTCGAGGCTTAAGAAAAGATTGGGATTTAACAACGGCTATGAGTGGTGAAGAAGGATTAAAAGCAATAGAAGACCATGGACCATTTTCAGTGATAGTATCTGATTTTAACATGCCAAGAATGGACGGCATTACTTTCCTGGTTAAATCTATGGATAAAAATCCAGAGGGCATACGCATGATGCTTACAGGAGAGGGAGACTTCCACATTGCCACCAAAGCAGTAAATGAAGGAAATATATTTAGATTTATAACCAAGCCTTGTCCGCTTGAGCAACTGGAAAAGGCTTTAAGGGATGGATATAAACAATATAAATTAACTCAGCTGGAAAAAGAATCCCGAAAAAAAGAAATGATTATAGCGGGTGAAATCCAAAACACCCTATTACTTGGTAAGGTCCCAGAAAACCTTAATCACCTTGAAATAGCCGCATATACAATTCCATCAGCAGAAATCGATGGCGATTTTATAGATTTTTTCAGATTTTCAGATGAAAAATTTGATCTGGTAATTGGTGATGTAATGGGCAAAGGACTTCATGCTGCAATGGTAGGAGCAGGAGCCAAAAGTGAATTACTCAGGGTTCTGTGGCAGCTATCTAATTCCAAACCAACAGATAAATTAGAGCCCAGCGAAATAATGGAATCCTTTCGCTCATCAATGAATCCAGGACTTGAGCAAATTAACAAGTTTATAACCATGATTTATGCACGGTTTGAAGCAAGTAAAAAAACAATGAGCTTTGTAGATGCTGGTCACACACCGATCCTGTGGTATTCAAAATCAAATGCTAAATGGAGCGAGCTAAAAGGAATGAACTATCCGATAGGGATTCCACCCAAACGGGAATGCATTCAAACCACAGTAAATTTTGGCTCAGGTGACATTTTCTTATTTTATTCAGACGGAATATTAGAAGGAAAAAACTCAGAAAACATTGCGTTTGGTGAAACATCGTTGATGGGTTTTCTAAAAAATTCCCATGAGAAATCAGCAAAACTATTACTTGATGAGCTAATCGAGGAGTATAAAAACTTCGTCCAGACAGACCAGTATTTTGACGATTTCACAATAGTTGCCGTTAAAATAATCTGATAAACGATATTTAACCTGGACTGTGTTACACTGCAGCCTGAGAATCAAAATCAATCAATAATTTAGAGAGGAATCAAATGGCTAATAATAGATCAAGCCTCATAAAAGCTCTTTTGGCAATCAGCCTAATGATCTTTGTAATGGGCTTTGTTGTTGTAAAAAGTGGTGCAATAGAGACTCAAATTGTAAAAAAAGAAGTGAAAGGGAAAACCCAGATAAAAAAATCATATAGATTTAACGCTGGAAAGATCCCAACTTATCTCAAATCAGTTGTGGCGCCGATAACTGGAAGCAAAGCAATTCTTGAAGGCGAATAGAGTTTCAAAAATATTTTATCCGCCAATCTTTCCACTGGAATTATAAGTGCCCGTGGTTTTGCTGTAAATTTGATTTGTTTTCTGATTTAGCTCGACTCTATACGCGGCTATTTTATCAAAAACTCCGCCATCCATGGATTTTTCTGGATCAATTCCATTTTTAACAAAATCATTCAAACCAGAAAAAACAAACTCGTGCGTTTTCTCAATTTTTCCGCTAATTGCTTCAGGCAAGTCGCCAAGAATATTCTTTGCCTGTTTAAAGCCGGTTTCAATAGCTGCACCAATAAAATCGGCAAATTTTTGCCTTCCATCTTCATTATCGCCATTTTTCTTACCAATTTCACTCATAGCAAAAAAGCTGGTAGCCACATCTAGAATTCTCTGGGCCGTGTTTTCAGGGGAAAAATATTCTTCGAGAGCACTCAGCTGATTTTGTTCTTCAGCCCCCTCGGTTGTCTCTACTTCACCAGCCTGAGAATTTTCCCCGGATTCAATATTTTCATTTCCCGGAGCTTCTACCTGTCCGGAAGCCATCTGTAAAAATTCTAAACTTCCTTTAAATGAAAATGTCGTTTCCGATGTTTCAAAGCCATTTGCGCTATTCATGCTTCTTAAAGCCTGATAATTCACTTCAAATTGAGCCTGTGCAAAAACTATCTTACTTTTCGCCTCATCAGATAGCCCAAATTGATCTATATTTAGTCCCCGTTTTTGGTTCTCTTTGGTTTTGCCTGACTTTTGAGTTCTGGAGTCTTTCTGGTTCATCGCTTCCAGAGTTCTATTAAGCATGTCCGAAATCTTAATTTCATCAACCATCTTAAAAATCTCCCCTCTTTATTTTTATATGTACATAGCTAAAGAATACTCTTAATACTCAATAAAAGCCAGTGTGCCAAAATAAAAACCAATGCACCCTGGAGAGCAGAATGCATTTGTTTTCGTTTAAGATTTTGAACTGAGTTATTCTGAATCCAGAACTGAAATACCAGGTAAGGTTAATCTTTCAAGAAACTCAAGACTAGCGCCGCCGCCAGTAGAAACATGGGTCATTTTTTCTGAAACGCCAGCGATCTTAACCGCAGCAGATGAGTCACCGCCGCCAATAATAACCGTTTTGCCTTTTTCCGCAAGCCGCGCTAATTCATGCGACAATCTTATTGTACCTTCAGAGCCTTCTTTTATTTCAAAAGCCCCGATTGGTCCATTCCAGAGAATTGTCTCTGATTTTTCAAGAATTTCAACAGCATGATCGATTGATTCCTTGCCAAGATCAAATGATTCCCAACCTTCTTTTATTGTTTTAACATTTCTTTCAAGATTTCCAACTCTTTGATTGGGAAAGTCAAATTTATCAGTTGTAACAAAATCTCTTGGAAGAATTATCTTATCGCCATACTTATCCATAAGCTTTCTGGCCGTTTCAAGCATCGACTCTTCAACCAAAGACTTCTGTACATCAAATCCAGTTGCTTTAAGCAAAGTGTAACCAATGCCCCCCCCAACTATGAGGAGATCAATTTTTTTGAGCAGAGATTCAATAATTCCAAGCTTAGTGGAGATCTTGGATCCTCCAGTGATTCCAACAAAAGGTCGCTTAGGCTTGCTGATTGTACTGCCCAGATATTTTAGTTCTTTTTCAATAAGAAGTCCTGCAAGCTTAATCGGTATGAACCTGGTAACTCCAGTAATTGAGGCGTGGCTTCTATGACTTGTTCCAAAGGCATCATTAACAAAAATGCCATCAGATAATTCAGCTAATCCTCTTGCAAATACCGAATCATTTTCCTTTTCACCAATGGCGAATCTCAGATTTTCAATAATATTAATTTTGCCATTAACAACATCTTTCTTTTTTATCAAAACCCCAGATGAAGCGATGCTCTTTTCAAGAAAAACTATATCCTTGAAATGCGTTTTCAGATATTCTGCAACTGGTCTCATGCTATATTCTGTGTAGATTTCCTCGCGAGATTTCCCTTTTTTCTCCTGCTTATCGGGTTCACCCAGATGTGAGCATAGAATGGGGGTAGCACCAGCTTCAATCAAATATTTAATGGTTGGAATTGCGGCATCTATTCGTGTGGAATCAGTTATTTGTCCATCATTAATAGGTACGTTCAAATCTAATCTCACCAAAACATTCTTATCTTGAAACAGGCTCTTATCAACACTTGTAATTACTTTTTTCTGAAAACCGGTTTCTTTTTCAAGAGTCGCGATTTTTTCCTGAATAATTCTTTCAATCTCAGAAGCCGCTTCTGCAGGGGAACCAACAGTCCTGACCATATCAAGAATGTCTCGAGTACGAATAAAACTTCCTGAAAGAGGGACAGTACCTCGATAAATATACCCACCGTTAGCATCTAAAGTAATAAGCTCACCCTCTTGCAAAGTAACGTCCATTTCACCTTTAAACGTAACCGTTCTCTGCTCAAGGTCTATGACCGCATTTGAACACCCAACCACACAGGGTTTATTCAGAGTTATAGATGTAATAGCCGCATGAGATGTACGACCAGGGAAAACAGTAATAATTCCATGTGAGTTGTTTATGATGTAAAAATCCGAAGGTCTGGTGTTTTGTGCAAAATAGATGATATTTTCTCTATTGGCTTTCATCTCCTCAAGTTTATCCGGAGTGAGAACAAGCGCTCCCCAGGCAATGCCATGATTGATTGACACACCCTCGCTAATTGGTGGTTTCCATTCTCTAAAATCCTTGTCGGCACGTGGGACAGAGATAAAGGCATTGGTAGCACAAATTCTTTCAATTCGTTTTTTTAGCTCATCCAATGAAATAATGCCGTTTTTGACCATGTCGGTATCAACCACAAGCTTGGCATAAGTACTAATACTGGCCCTTCTGGCTTGCAAAAGGTATAAGCGCCCATCTTCAACAGTAAACTCAATGTCGAGATCATGCTTAAGTCCCTTTTCAAGTATCTCTTTGTTTTGAATAAGCTCTTTTTCAAGATCTTTCGAAATATCACTAATTGGGCGAGTAATAACGTTTCCCATTACAACGTCTTCACCCTGGGTCATTTCCTGATACTCGCCAAAAAGTTCATTGCTGCCATTAATAGGGTTTCTGGTAAAAAGCACTCCACTTAAGCAGTTTTTATTCAGGTTGCCAAAAACCATTTGCTGTACTGTAACAGCTGTACCATAAACCACCTGAATAGATAGTTCCTTGAGATATTCCCTAACATTTTTTGACCTGCTTGAAGCAAAAACAAGTTCAATACACTTAACAAGTTGTTCAAATGGCTTTTTCAGGAAATCATCTCCGAGCCCACGATTAACGAGGTCTTCAGCAATCTTGATAACTTCATCAATGCTATTGGAATTTTCATTGAGGAACCCAAGATCGGTTTCCATTGCTACAAGAGTATTTTTAAGGAAACGCAAATAGATACTTGAAGCAAACTTTTCTCCGTATCTTTCAGAAAGCTTTCCAATAATTTCGGGGGTCAAGCCAACATTTAACACAGTGCACATTGACCCCGGAAGAGATATCGTTGTACCCGAACGAACCGAAACAAGAAGCGGGTTATCCGCCGAACCAAGTTTTTTACCTGTTTTTTCTTCTAACTGGTTCAAGTATTTTTTTACAGCTGCTCTAAATCCATCTCGGTCCGGATTTTCGTTAAAAACTTCCTTACAAATCGGCAAGCCAAGTATAAAAGCAGAAGGAATGTTAATTCCCATGTTGCTCATATCTATAATGCTATTTCCTTTTCCGCCAAGATAAGGTCTTAACTTTTCTGGGGTTTTGGTCCAGGTTGTAGCAATGTAGGAATCAAAATCCCCAGCAACCTCTGGCAAATTAGTAATTCCATATTTTCCATAAAGGCTATTTTCTGCGCTTTTGGTTGCTAATTCACGATTAAGAAATAAATTAATTTTTTCTACAAATTCATTAACTGCATGAAATTCTGTAGTACGAATCAAGTTGTTAAAAAAACGATCCTTAATCGGAGAAAGATTAGACGTGGGAACCTTGTAGGCTTCAAGAACATTATTTAACATTTGGCCGAGTCGCCTAAATATGTTGGCCTGCATAAACTTCTGCAATTCACTGGAGATAGACTGCATTACGCGTTTGGTTTTCAGGATATCAATCGTTTCCATAGCAAAAATATCCCCAAGATCTTTTACTATTTTGTCGTTTTTTTCTGGAATAATACCCTTTAAATTTAGTAATCCGATAAGCTCTTTAACCAAAACAACGCATTCTTTAATGTTGTCAAAACTGACAGTTTCATAATGGTTATTGGTAAGATCGTTAGTAAAAATAAAAACTAACCTTCCAATATCAAGATCAAGGTTAAGGAAATCAAACAATTCTATCCTTTTCTCAAAATATGATTTTTTTAAGAGCATTTTGATGCTTGATAAGCGCTTTAAACAGTCAAATAAATTAGTTGTGATTTTAATATTTTCTGCAGTACAAAACTCAAGAAAGGTTTGCATTTCTTTCTTGAGAAAACACCTGTCAAAAAGATCCAGTTTGTCAGATAGATTCTTTTTAACAGATGTTATATCGCCTTTTTCATAATCCCAAAGATAGGAAAGCTTTTCATCCATTTCTTCGGCGAGCTCAATAAATTTTGGATTCTCAGTTTTGGGATCAAATCTGCTAGCTAAAACCATGTAGCCAGAAGACATCATTGGCATTGAATTGTTGTTTTTTATCAGCTCAAGATAAGGAGTCAGGTATTTTGAAAGAATTCTTGGGGAAAGCTTTCGATGTACCTCTTTTCGCAAATCCCCGGCAAAAGAAAGCATTGGGTCGTCGCTATTACGACCTTCTTCAAAGTATTCTGCAGCACTTCTAATATCTCCAATAAGGTCTTTTCCACCATGCCTAATCGGAAGCTTTTTTAAAAATTCGCGGAAGTAATAAATAAACTCATTGCTTGGATTTTCTACTTTAGATAAGGAATTTATAATCTCTGCGGACAATTTTTGATGTATGGTTTCAATATTTTCCTTGAGATCTCTGCCATCGTAAATTTTGTCTTCTTTATCAAGCAATCTGATATTAACCATCATTGCAAGAACCATATCAATTTTCTTTTCAAGATCGGTTTCTTCGCCAGAAGCTATTATTTGCGCAATTATCTTTTCCCAGGTGTTTAAAGGCACCATTCCAAATCCAAAATTAGAAATACAGGAATCTTTTTCAATCATTATGCCTCTCCTTCTCTTATCTAAAGTACTGAATACCATTTTTCTGCAAAGAATTCCATTCAAATTCGGTGGCTTTGCCCGAAAATTATAGTTTTCCCAGAGTAAAAAAACGCACTTTTTTCACTGGCTTAAAAAGCAAAAATTTTCCGCTTTTTGCAAAACAAGAAAAGTAATTTTAGTGCC